>NZ_JAVJSQ010000039.1 GCF_040219335.1 Gimesia sp.
GATCAGCCTCGTTCCACTCAGCGTTACCAGTCGAGCCCACGCAGTGATGAGCCGTCTCTGGTCAAACGCATGTATGAGCTGGTGCGGTCACGGCCCCGGTTCGGCTATCGCCGGATCGCCAGGCTACTGCAGCGGGAAGGCTGGCAGGCCATACTCTCTTAATCACTAATGAGCTCGAGGTAGACAGAAGCATCTTCTCTCACGAGCTTTCCCACGGATGGTGATTGCTGTTGTACAATAAGGGAATTTTTCTGTTTTAAGTTCGTCTGCCCCTCTGGGAGTTTATACCTTGTGTTTAAGCCAGATCGCTTGAGGATTTTATTGGCATCATGATGATTAAACCCTAGAACATAAGGCACTACACAAAAACCGGAAGGTGGAATCACAACTTTTTTTTCGCTATGTCCTGACAAGTCTATCTCGAAAGGTAATTTATCACCACCAAAGTACTCGCTAAGCCATAGATTCCTCTTATGAGTTCCTCTGTTTATCTCAATATTGATGAATTTGTACAAAAATGTTTGACCATAATTGGGGTAATGGATTTGAGCTTCGATTGGCAAAATTGTTTTCTTATTAAATGTGATTATTGAGATATGATTGTCATTTTTTAATCGATTCCGAAGTGAGAATGTCAATGTTATCTCATTCTCAGTTTCTTTTAGAAGCTTGCAGTAAAAAAGCTTCTTTAGTTCTGCAGTCGACATTCCAAAAAAAAATGGAAGAGGACCTTCTAAAAAATCTGATGAGAAATAATTTGAATCGAAGGGAACCTTTGTGTAAGTTTGATTCAGATCATCTATTATTACGATTTTTTTTGAATCACATATCCATTTTTTTTTTAGTCCCTCGATAATTTTATAAGGCGTGCCATTTAAAACGTACTTTTGTGATTTATCATTAGTGTTATAAAGAGTTTTTTTAAAATCAGTATCAATAAAATCAGTATCAATACGAGACCAATTAGACTTATCGTAATAAAACTTACCTTCTGAAAGCTGGACAGTTTTATAAACGTTGTCTAACACGCACCTTTGATAAGATCCCCGATAACTTCTAATCGAAGTAGAAATCTTTTCCCATTTTGATAAGAAATTTTCCAGTTGTGGACTTTCAACCTCGTTCACATTCTTTTGATGAGCACAACAGAGAGATGAAAAGAAAAATACAAAATAGAACGACATTGTTTTTGTATTAAGTATTTTCATCATCATCACTTTCACGAATAATAATTAACGCATAACAAAATAAGGACATTATTCATTAATGAAAAGAAACTTTAACAAAAATAAAAGGCATTATTAGTTAAGAGTCTCTCGTCGATAGCTTGATATTATGTGAATTTGCCATCTAGTGCTAGAGGAATATGAAATCAACAAGTTTGACTAAATCTTCAACTCAAGCTGATTTCTTCCATCTCGATACCATGTTATTGCATTAGAAAACGATTTGATATCCATTCTTGGTGTGTAAGGATGTTTTTGTCTGTAAGCCAGTGAGATCTGATTTCCCATTAAGCAATGTTGGGTGGTTTTGAAGTTCGCCAGGAATCGACCACGAACACTCAGCCCGCCTGTGGATCAGTGGCGATGGTCTGTGCGATGTGTCGGGCGAAGTCATGATTGTCACGTGTTTCGGTAATCGTCGTGGCCAGGAGTTGTCCCTGTGTTACATGCCAGTTGGCAGTCACGCAGACGGTACCATGTCGCGTATATTGAAACTCTTCTCTGGCCGGCTGTCCGGGACGTGCCCGTTTTGTTTCAGCCCGCCGTTCGTTGGCCTGCAGGCTGGTCATTTCATCAACGCAGACCGTGTGCGTTCGCTGCTCGTCAGCTAACTGCTGTGCTTCCCGATAGGTTCGACAGACTGTCTCTACCTCGCGTTGAAACTTTTCAGGGTCCTGTTCAGTCGTGTTGCACCAGTAACGGCTGCGATGCGGCTTCAGATTCACTTCGCGCAGGACACGGTTAACATGGCTGGCGGAAATCGCATCGACCAGTTGACGTCGTTGTGCTTCATCAGCCAGCTCGGCTCCCGTCCAGGAAGTCACCGGGCGACCACTGTTCTGGGGATCTTTACAGGCGAGGGCAATCACTTCTATGATTTGTTGGTTGGTGAAACACCCCGGTGATCCACTGCGAGGTGCATCACTGAGTGTATCCATGATGGCCCGGATATAGGCACTTCGGTTCAGGGCAAACTCCATCTGCAGCAGTGCTGGAAAAGAGTCCCGCCAGCGACGTCTCCAGAGTCCGATGGTTTTCGAACATCGATCCACGATCGCCGCAATGGCTTGATTTTTGTGCCTTTCAAAGGCGAGTAAAATTATCCGGGCCCGGACAATAATTTCCTGTCTGCCATTCCTCTGCTGAGTTAACATGGTTAGAATTTCGCGCATACACGTCGTCAATTCAATACGGGCAGCCTTGCCTGACATTGGCTCTTCCCTGGTTCTGGTAGGTGAGGTGAGATTCCCAATCAAACCTTGGAAGAGCATTTTATTACCAGCAATCTGGCAGTCTATAGAAATCGGGAAAACAGCATAAAAAACGTTCTGGTGGGAACTAACTTAAGAGCGGAGTTACTAGCGGTAGAAAACCTGTTGGCTTTCGACGTCGAGCAATACTACACGCATTAACCACATTCCACGTTCCAGGGGCAGACGCTTAATGAAATGTATTTTGGGATCGGCCAGGAGATACCGTGGCAACTGCAGGAAGCGAGTATCGCAGTAAGAAAATCACGGACGGAGTCAAATCGGTCTAAGAGCTGTCGTATATGTGAGATACTTCTTGTGGTCAGTCATTGGGCGGGAGCGTGAGATTTGCAGGACGGATTTAACAGGTTAGTCGTTCGCTCTTCATGATCTCCACCAGCGATTTCACCCTGCGATCATTGGCTCACTTTGTAAGTGCCATTTGGTGCGGCGATGATGGCCTGCGTTTCCTTAGTTCATTAATCTGCCCCGCAGTGACTGTGATTCCCAGCGGAATTCCCTGGCCATTACAGAAGATATGTATTTTGTAAGAATAGCCACTCCCGCAAACCTCCCACTGCTGAATGATGTGCGCGGACGATCATTCTTGCATTACAAATGACTCAGATATCGGTGTGGGTGGGCATATTTACATACTCTTTATAACAATGTTTTAGTATAATTTTTTTGCGAGCCAACTCGTTGTACGTCAGTTCATTTCAATTGTGCCCAAATGATCAAGTAGGTATATTCATAATTTGAAACAACATAATTATTGGTGCGAAATGCTCGACCCTCATTCACATGCCTCAAAAAACTGTCTATGTGCACACATCCAATCTCCAAGAGATGGAGTATTTCTTTCTCCATCACAAATAATTTGGCGGGCAGATTATTAGCAGAAATGAAGACCTATGAAAGACTGCCCGTAAATCCAGTTCATTAGCATGCTTGCAAATTCTTTTCATTGAACTATTTCATCAAACGTTACTAAATTGATTCTTTGGAAAAAAGTTTTAGATAAATGAAATGTGATCGGACCCTATCGCTCTATACCCGTCTTTATCCAAATAATGGACTGGCAATCGTATTTTCGTTAATTGCAATTCTCGAACTACTATTACACTCGCAATGCAAAACCAGCTTCTGGTTCAATTCTGATTTAACATTGAGCGCGAGATGCGCTCTAGCACTCTTTCTCTTTTTGAGCTGGATCTCTTTCAGTTGGATGTGCTGGTGGGGTTGGAAATTAATCATTGGAAAGTCATTGAGAAAAGGCCCAAATGGCTTGGGTTTGAGTTTTACTTTTATCCTGATATCGGTGATCTGTTTTTTTTATATCTCTAGCTGGATCTTTTACTGGAGAACGGGAACTTTCATTGATTTAGATGCCATGAGGTTTGGAGCCAATAACTTCAAGATGATAGCCAGATATATTTGGCAGGCAGAGAAAATCACACTATTTACAGTAGCTACAATTTGCATTTCATTACTCGCTATCGCTCACTTCCAATCTGTCAGGAGTGTAAGAAGAGCCCAAGAAGAAAGAACTAGATCTAACGCGTCTGTTTTTATTACTCTTTTTATCACTTTTGATATAGCAGCATTTATCCTTTTAACTGGCGGGAATGGAGAAGAATATTCCCCCTCAGGAGAATGGTGGGAAAACGACAGGGTATCAGCCAATTTCGAACTGCAGTCAAGATTGAATCCATTACTGACCCTGATAGTCAAACCCCTCTTCCAACAAGATCAGAACTCCCTGATGTCAGGAAAACTCTCAGAGCAGGAATTAGGCCCCAGAAGAAAAGTAATTGATCAACAAAAGAAAATTGGGAGCGAGTCTCTGACAGAATACTCGGTGATCTTCATTGCCGTTGAAGCGTTGAGAAAAGATGTCGTGGCATTACGCCATCAGGGACAGGAAGTCATGCCGCACCTGAATCGACTGGCAATGAGTGGACTACAGTTTACACGTTGCTATGCGCAAAGTACTCATTCCAACTACGCTGATCCCTGCCTGTTCAGTTCACTCTACCCACTCCGATCTGAATCACATCATTATTATTCGGAATCTGATCCATGGCCGAAGTCGATGATCTATGATGTGTTTAAACAGTATGGATATGCCACTGCGATTTATTCTTCACAGAATGAGACTTGGGGGCATATGAATGCTTTTCTTGAAAGTCCCAACCTCGATACATTTTTCGATTCTCGAAGTTTTGAGGGACCAACCTATACTTCGACAAAAGACGTGGGCTTCAAGCGCTATGTCGAAGGAGCCGATGTAGCGGGGAAACTGGATGATGCAGTTACAATGCGACATGCCCTCGACTGGATTGAAAACCAGCAGAAAAATTATAAACCCTTTGTGCTCTGCATGAATCTTCAAACATCTCATTTTCCTTATGAAATACCAGGTGGAAAGCCAGGGCCGTTTCAGCCTTCCGCTCTGGATTTTGATCTCTCATTCGTTTCATACCCCAGAGAAAAAATTCCGGTTGTGCGAAATGCATATTACAATTCGTTGCATTATGTGGACCAACAAATCGGAAGACTGGTGGCATTTCTAAAACAAAAGAAATTGAGTGAAAAAACCATCCTCATTATTGCCGGCGACCAGGGAGAAGCATTTTATGAAAATGGATTTCCAACCCATGCCGGTCATCCTTATGAGCCAGTGTTGCGTGTTGCTCTCGTAATGCATAATCCAGAATTGTTACCGGCAGGAACGAATGATTATCTTACGCAGGCAATTGATATCACGCCTACAATTTGTGGCCTGTTGAAAATCAAGCCGCATTCTTGCTTTCAGGGGTGCAATGTACTTTCAACAGAATGCCCTCCTAATGACAGACGTCTGGCCTTCGTCCACTGTAACTCCACATTGAGTGGTTCAGATGCGATTATCAGTGGGACAGGTTGGAAGTTTATCTATGACAGTAGAAAAAAACTGGCCCGACTATATAACTTGTCCGAAGACCCTGGTGAAGTTCATGATCTGACACAAACTCGACCTAGTATTGCAAAGACAATGGCCAGTCTCCTGATGAATTGGAGGAGATCACAGGTGCTCTATTATCAGACTCCCACCTACTACGGTTGGTTTTATCCCCCTCGAACACCTGTGATTTCAGAGAATCAGTTGGTGAATCTCAAGTCAGAAGCCTCTAATGGGTTGCCTTAAGATTATGTTTTGAGTCTATTCAAACTCGAAATAGACAATTCAAAACTTTTTCGAATAAGAATCACAATGCTTTGTACCTCGCTCTATCACTTGGATCAGATCATCGTCCGTCAGGCACAGGTCAGCACGTATTGTTCGTTTCTCACGCCTAAGGTTATCGACTGATGTCAGGATCCAGGCTTTTCACCCAGAATTCTCCCAAATTATTGACGAATAAGATTACCCGTGATCTCAGGATTGATTTCTTTCGGGGTCTTGCCCTGTTGATGATTCTGGTTGATCACGTGGAAAGTCGGTTAGGGCTCGAAATGCTGAGTCGTTTCACTCTGAAAAGTGTTGGATATTGTGACGCTGCTGAAGTGTTTGTCTTTCTCTCTGGGTACTTATACGGCAGGGTTTATGATCGGATCTATGAAGTGCAGGGAACTTTGACATGTTTCATCAAGTCAGTGCAACGCGGCATCAGTCTTTATTTTGTCACTCTTCTGACTCTCATCTGCTGTCTCGCCATCAGCATACCTTTTGCCTTATTTAATACTCCGATTTCAGATCGATTGCATCTGGCTCCTTTTATTTCTCAGCCGATGGAGACAATGCTTTATGCCTGCACCTTGTTATTCGAGCCTTATGGTTTTGGGATCCTGAGGCTCTACATTATCTTCTTTATGTCTTTAATCCCACTGAACTTTTTACTCTTTCAATCGAACAAACTACTAGCCTGGCTCTTGTCGATAAATTTGTATCTATGCAGCCATCTTTTTAGCGAGTTCACCGTTCCCATGTTGCTGGAAGAGATCAGACTTTTTCACTTCAATCCCTTTGCCTGGCAGTTCCTTTTTTTTATTGGCATCAGTATTGGCTCTAAACCAGATTTCGCAAAGTCAGTACTGAACCGTTTTCGATTCTTAGGATACATCTCACTGATAATCTTAGGGGTGGTAGTCTTTTTAAATGTGGTGCAGCCCTTACTGAGTTCACTGGTAGCGGCCGAATCTATTGTAGAAGATCCATTTGACCATTCCTTCCTTTCCAAGCAGATGCTTGCTCCTCAGCGTCTGATCAATTTTCTGGCACTGGCTTATTTGGTTAATATGCTGACTTCAATAGACGATCCCTTCTGGAAGTCCCGTATGGCCTATCCGTTTGTCGTATGCGGGAAAAATTCTCTTACGATCTATTGTCTGGGACTGGTACTAATGTATCTGATAGTGGCAATATCTTTTTCATTTTCATTAAGCGTCTGGTGGGTCACGATGTTAAATATCGCTGGGTGTCTGCTTTCCTGTCTAGTGGCTCTGGCCCTCCACCGGCATCGTCATTTAAATGCACCAGGCCCCCCTATTCCTGATATCAGAGCTAAATCGAATTAATCCTGCCCGACTCTGATCCCACGCACATATTGTATTTAAAAGGATGCCGTTTTTATAACATACATCAATTGAAGTGGTTAAATATGGAACAGTTCTCCCACAAAAAATTGATTGTCGCCTCTCTGCTACTGATCCATGCAGTTCTGGTTGCCTACGGTGCCACGCGCCACAGCCCCAACCTCAATGAACCCGGGCATCTGGTAGCAGGACTAAGTCATTGGGAATATCAACGGTTCGAACTCTACAGAGTAAATCCACCATTCGTAAGAATGATTGCTACAATTCCCGTCTGTTTTATGGATATCAAAACCGACTGGAGTCATTTTCATGAAAGACCAGGAGCGCGGCCAGTCTTCAAGATTGGAAGTGATTTTGTCATAGCTAATGGAGAAGATGCTTACTGGATCTTTACTGTAGCCCGATGGGCCTGTCTCCCTTTTACATTGTTGGGTGGGTACTTCTGTTATCGTTGGGCAGAAGAGCTATATGGCTTCCTTTCAGGAATATTGGCACTATCCTGCTGGTGTTTCTCGCCTAATATCCTCGCTCACGCGCAATGTATTACTCCGGATTGCGGTGCATCGACTCTGGGACTGATATCGGGCTATTATTTCTGGCATTGGTTGAAGGGATCGCATTTGTCAGACGCTGGTCTCGCAGGGCTGACGCTAGGATTTGCATTGCTTTCAAAAGGCACTTGGATCATTCTATTTGGGCTCTGGCCATTGATGTGGGGCATCTGGTTGTTCGTGGATCGAAAATCAGTATCGATTTTACTCTTGAGAAAGCAGTTTGGTCAGCTTGCTATTATTCTGGGGATCGGACTTTACATTCTCAATACAGGATATTTTTTTGAAGGTTCTTTTACTAGACTGAAAGAGTTTCAATTCGTAAGTCAGAGCCTGAAAGCGACAGAAATTGATCAAGGCAATGACGGGGCATTCTCATCTAACAAACCATCAAATCGATTTACAGATTCCTGGTTGGGTGAAATTCCTGTTCCGGTCCCCAGGAATTACCTTCTGGGGATCGACATTCAGAAACGGGATTTTGAGGATTTTGGTCGCGAGTCGTACCTACGAGGTGAATTTCGAGATCGTGGCTGGTGGTATTATTATCTTTATGCAATGGGTATTAAAGTCCCCTTGGGATACGGGGTCATTTTGATTCTGGCTACTTTTCAGGCTGTGCTTCACTGGAAAAATATTGAGTCGATCAGAAATGTGATCGTTCTCCTGGTTCCGGTCGTTGTGATTTTTGTGTTAGTCAGCTCCCAGACAGGCTTTTCCCATCATCTGAGATATGTGTTACTTGTATTTCCATTTCTCTTTGTCT
Organism: Gimesia sp.; assembly: GCF_040219335.1. Taxonomy (NCBI): domain Bacteria; kingdom Pseudomonadati; phylum Planctomycetota; class Planctomycetia; order Planctomycetales; family Planctomycetaceae; genus Gimesia; species Gimesia sp. Next base: position 8,372 of record NZ_JAVJSQ010000039.1, read on the forward strand.
GGATGGGCCAGTCAGCGGAATGGTTATCACATAATACAAAGTTGGCCGGTTTTACTTTACTGACAGGATTGGTCTGGGCAGTTGCCAGTAGTCTATACTACTTCCCACACAGTCTCTCATATTTTAATGAAATCGCGGGAGGCCCCTTGAATGGTCACAATCATCTAATCAACAGTAATATTGACTGGGGACAGGATTTAAAATATCTCAAGGAATGGAGTGAATTGCACCCGGAAGCCCGCCCGCTTTTTGTTTGTTATTATGGAACTCTTAATTATTACGGACAGTCTGATATCCAGGCCCTTGGAGTCGATGCACCGCTTCCCCCTATCAGTGAAGACAGAGAATTTATCCCCCCGCCCGGCTGGTATGCCATCAGTGTCAATTATCTAAAAGGATATGGATGGAAGCAGCCTAAAAATGGCTTTGCCTACTTCCAGAAATTTGAGCCAGTTGCCAGGGCCGGATATTCAATATACATCTATCACGTCGAAGAATAGTCTCTTGAGCCAGTGCCGTTATAAAAAGTATTCTATTTGTGTATAGCATCTGTGCACAACATGATGCTAATTTCAATGGATGCAAACAGTGTTTTTGGATCAAATAGATTTTAATTCAATAATTGAGATGGACGAATTTTGAAGGGGGGGGATGCCTATTGTGTACATTTGACTTGATCTAAAAGGTGATATTTTGCTTAACTTATGTTAGAAATTGCACAGGTACTACATATTTCATCTTGATTATGGCTTACAATGGCGACCGAATGGTTCTACAAACAATTTGACGAAGAGCTGGGACCATATCTCTTTCGCGACTTGGTGGAGATGGTCCGTGAAGAGCATCTTCTGCCTGAGACCATGGTACGTCCCAGCTATATGGATGAGTGGCAACGGGCAGATTCTGTTGTGGGCCTGTTTTATATGGCGCGGAAAGAACCGGAGACCCTGCCTCCCGTTTCCTCTGAAGAAATGGACCTTGATAATGAATATGCTGATGAAAATGATCTAGAGGTATTTCTGGCATATTCAGATGAAACTAAGTCGACTGCTTCTGCACTTCCGGAACAAAAATCTGAACGCCCAGGCTGGCTGAAACGGCTGCTGTCATTGAGAGACAGCAAGATCCCTCCGGTTCCTCTCGACCCCCAACGTGAGATTCATGTCAATCTTCACGCGCCTGTTGACGGCAACGCGGAATCAGCGACCGGTTTGGAACAGCTTGAGGTCGCGCTCAGCGATTCAGACAATCTAAACGATGATGTTGAAATCGGTGCTTATTCCGAAGAGACCTGGTCATCGACGGTGAATGCAGCTGTCGAACGCGTCGATGCCCGAGCACCCAAACAGGAACAGACTTCGCATCCCAGACAAATACTCCCCACATTCAGTTTTTCCTTTCGGGAACATCCTGCTTTTCGCAAGTTGCTGTTGGGGTGCGTTTTAATCCTCTGTGCGAGTCTGGGGATCTATGGATTTGTCGATTGGATGGGGCAGGGGAAACTCTATTTTCCTCTTATCGGATATACCTCGCCCTTGTTGTTTCTGGCATATGCTGGCTGCTCCTTGCTGACGGTTCTTATGCTGGGACCACTGCTGGTCTATATTGCAGCGCCCTATTTGCGCCTCGGATACCGAGTGGGGGCAGCTTTGGTAACAGCGAATATCACGGTTTTATTTTTACTGAACTGGTCAGAGAAACAGAACATGATTTTCCCTTCAAGCAAGCCGACTGAAGCCAAACTGATCTTTCCGCTCCTGGGAGAATGTTCCCCGTTTGCCTACTGGATGTATTTTGTAGATTCCGTAGTCATTGTAGCTGTAGTGGCTTACTTTGCCGCCTGGTGGCTGGAGGCGCAAGCTGATGAAATTTAAACCCGGAAATATCGTACGAGTGTACCACGGTTCTCTACCAGGGACCTTTCACCAGAAAGCTGGTTTTACTCTAGTCGAATTATTGGTAGCGACAGCGATCATTGGGATATTTATTGCGCTGGCGCTTCCCGCGGTTCAGTCAGCACGCAACTCGGCCAGGCAGTTGCAGTGTTTAAATAACATGCGAAACGTAAGTCTGGGACTGCTGCAGGCGACAGACAGTGCGAATCGGTTCCCCGCTTGTGGTTATTTCGGAGATGGGACTCCGACAGGCGGGGCTCCTTTCGGAGCTGGGTTGTGGCCATTCTGCCTTATATTGATCAGTCTAATTTGTACAATCAATGGGATATTGACCGGAACTACAAAGATCCCGTCAACGCTCCCCTGGCCCAAACGCATCTCCCTGTCCTGACCTGCCCTGATGATATCACAGAAGTCCCCGGCCAGGGAAATCTGACTTACGTCGTCAGCAGTGGTGTCGGCTTTTCTGCAATGATTGGTGGATTCCATGACTGTCCAGTTGGTCCTTCATCAGGAATGCTGGATTTGAATGGAAACGGGATTACATGCAACTCATCTACGGAGGGGGATGGAACACCGTCAGATCGGGAAATATTTTTCCAGATGGGACTGTTTTTCAACGAAACGTGGAAAGGGGTTATTCGGGCCAAGCGTCACCATCAGATGTCCAGTCTTACAGATGGTGCATCCAATACCATGCTGATTTCTGAGAATATTCGTAGGGGGTATGATCCAGCCAGAGCTGATTCAGCCAACTGGGCTTCGCCGAATCCCTATCTCACCAGCTTTTATATAGGAAATCCCTGCCTGAATGGCAACTGTGCTTCCGGAAACGTGGATTATAATCGCTCGAATTCAGGTTCAAGTAAGATTAACGTCGGAATCACTCAGCCCGAGGGGAGTGCCCTTTTCCCAATTCACTGCACGAAAGAGGCGTTAACGTTGGATACTGTGATGGACACATTCAGTCTCTATCAGCAGACATTGACGGAAAAGTATATGCTGCTCTCACCAGTCCCCAAGGGCAGGACTTAAATGGTACGCCACTTGAACAATAGGCCTATGGTACGGCGCCAACTGAATTACTTTCGGCCCCAATTAATATCCGTTTTCTCGAGTGGTCTCGTCGGGTACAAAAGGACTGTCAACCGTTAAGTCCCGCAACCAATTGATCTTTGAAAACAAAATCTGGTGAAAGAACTGACGTGGGTTGGCAGACGTATGCCCTGTAGGACTGTTGGTGGTGACCTTTTCGAAGCGAACTCGCGCACGGTGAGCGTGAAGAAATCACTTGCTTATTGATTTGATCTACGCCGCAATCCGCTTGTACGACTTGATCAGCCCGCCGAGATGTTCCTCGCAATGGATCTCATTAAGCTTGATCGTCTCGAATTCCGGCGGCGGCTCGGCACAGCAGGGCGGCAGATGTTCTCGTGAACTGTGCGCTCGATGCTTGTTGTAATAATCAACAAACTCCGAAACAAGATAATCGAGATGCCGTTGACCGAATGCGATGAAATGATTCAGGGCTTCGTATTTAATCGTTTGCACAAACCTTTCGATCCGGACATTCAGATTGGGAGATCGGATCGACAGCCTCTTCGGCTGGATGTCTTTGTTCTTTAGAAACTGCTTGAACTCAACTGAGAACTTCGTGTCTCGATCATGGATCAGGCAGGTTGGCCTCTCATCCCTGTTGGCAACGTGGTTTACGAACACTTTGGTCTGTTCCGTGACCCAGGCAGAATCCGGCCTTCGCGTTGAGGGTGTCACAAAGACTTCACGCGTCTAAAGATGCATGAAAACCAACACGTACAAATCGACAATCCCCCGAGGTGTCACGGCTCGTTTTGTAAAGAAATCGCAGGCCCAGAGTGTTTCCGCATGAGCTTTGAGAAACTGGTCCCAGGTTCCGGTACTTCGCTTCGGACTCGGTCCGACCTCTTCCTCCTTGATGATATTTTTCACAGTCTGACGGCAGACCTGGGAGATGCCGAGTTGACCTGCCTGAAAAACCTGTACCAGATCTTATGAAGGTTGGTTTAGGTAATTTCGCTGTGCAGTTGGAATGAGGGCGCAGCCCGATTGGAAACTGCACAGCGACTCGAAAACTCTGCCGGGGTAACATATCCCAGCGAACTGTGTGGGCGTTGTCTGTTGTAATCTTCCTTCCAGGCAGCCGTGAGCCTGCGGGCTGTTCCCAGACTCTCAAACACTTCGACTGCCAGGAATTCATCCCGGAATCGACTGTTGAAACTTTCCGCATAAACGTTTTCCTAGGGGGCTCCCGGCTCGATATATAACGAGTTAATCTCTAGTTGACTCAGCCAGCGTTGAATTGCCCAGGAGACAAATTCCGGACCATTGTCACTCCGGATGCACTGCGGCACTCCTCTGGAAGAAAACAGTTCAGCCAGAGTATCAATCACATCCTCGCTGCGAATGCTCCGATCAACCTTTAAAGTCAGACACTCCCGGGTAAATTCATCGACTATGCAAAACCACTTCAGGGAACTGCCCGATGAGGTTCGATCAAACACAAAATCCCAGCACCAGACATGATCTTTCTGTTCTGGCCGCAGCCGGTGACAACCATTCCGGGAGTCACCTGTCCTGCGACGTTTTCTCTTCTTTTGAGGCACTTTCAGCCCTTCCCGACGCCATAAACGGTACACACGGGTGAAACTGGCCTGCCAGTCTTCCTGTTGCAACAGCCTGGCGATCCGGCGATAGCCGAACCGGGGCCGTGACCGCACCAGCTCATACATGCGTTTGACCAGAGACGGCTCATCACTGCGTGGGCTCGACTGGTAACGCTGAGTGGAACGAGGCTGATCCA
>NZ_JAVJSQ010000041.1 GCF_040219335.1 Gimesia sp.
TTACGAACTGCTGGAACTGATCGACAGTGAAATTGAACGGATCAGTTCGATTACCCATCAGATGTATCAGCTGTATCGCCCCAGTTCTCATGATGCGACGACCTTTTCATTATCGCGTGCGATTGAGGACGTTGTCTGTCTTTCGCAACCCGCGGCTGCGAAAGCCGGTGTCGCGATAAACTGGGAACCGGATCGGGAAGAGATCCAGGTGACGCTGCCTGAAGGGGAAGTCAAGCAGATCCTGTTGAACCTGATACAGAATGCGATCCAGGCATCCCCGGAGGGAAGTGCCGTCCGCTTAGAAGTGGGGGCCGGTGATGCTACCGTCAGTGTGGCGGTGATCGATCAGGGGGAGGGGATTCAGCCGACCGATCTGCCGCAGATCTTCGATCCTTTCTTCACGACTAAAGTTGGAGATTCCAAGCAGGGGATGGGCCTGGGGCTGTCGGTGTCACGAAGTCTGATCGAGGCGATGGGAGGCACTATCGAAGTGGCCAGTCAACCGGGAGAGGGGGCTGTCTTTACGGCGAACTTCCCGGTAGCAGATCCTCCCGGGAATCGTTAACGTAAAGCGTTGCTGTCTGAGTTCCATTGATCTGATCCTGAAGTGCAACAGACGAAGAGAAGACATTCATGAGTGAAAAGCAGACCCCGCGAATCCTGATTGCAGACGACGAACCGCTGTATCTGAAAACGACCGGGCAGTTGCTGCGCAAAGCCGGGTTTGACTGCGTTTGTGTTTCCAATGCGGGGGCCGCGATTGAAAAACTGGAAGCGGAGCCCTTCGATCTCATTCTGTCAGACCTGAATATGCCGGGCAATCTCAAGCTGGAACTGCTGCACCAGGGACGCAGTAACTGGCCGCACATTCCACTGATCGTGGTGACCGGCGTGCCTTCCATGCCCTCTGCGATTGAAAGTATCCGCCTGGGAATCACCGACTATCTGTTGAAGCCGGTGAAATATGAAGATCTGCTGGCGAGTGTCAGAAGGGCGCTGGCCATTCCGAGTCGTGTTTTCCAGCGGAGCGAGAGCATCACTGCCCGCGAACAGAGTGAATTAGCGAAGCGGTTTCCGAAGATCGTTGGGGCAAGTGCTCCACTGATGGAGATACTGGATATTGTCGATCGTATCGCCGAGACCGATGTCAATGTATTGATTACCGGAGAGAGTGGGACCGGAAAAGAGGTGGTCGCGCAGACCATTCATGAGCACAGTCTGCGCAGTAAGGAAAACTTTCAGGTCATCGATTGCACGGCGATTCCGGAATCCCTGTTCGAATCGGTGCTGTTTGGTCATGTGAAAGGGGCCTTTACAGGCGCGGTGAACGACCAGGAAGGCTTGCTGAAACTGGCCGACAAGGGGACGGCGTTCTTTGATGAAATCGGTGAGTTGCCGGCTGCGTCGCAGTCGAAGCTGTTACGGGCGATTCAGGAATCCCGTTTTACACCTGTGGGAAAAAGTCAGGCTGTGCAGGTCGATACGCGATTCGTCTGTGCCACTAATCGGAAGCTGGAAGCCGAAGTGAGTGCCGGTCGTTTCCGCGGCGATCTGTATTATCGTCTGGGAGTGATTCATATCGAACTGCCTCCCCTGCGCGATCGGGAAGATGACGTCGTCTTACTGGCCGAACATTTTCTGAAACAGACGCTGAAGAAAAGTGGTCGCGCGTTGCAGTTTGCCCCGGAGACCCTGGAGTCTCTGCGGGAATACTCCTGGCCGGGAAATATTCGGGAGTTGAAGAATGTGATCGAACGTGCCGTTGCGTTGACGCGTGGGGCGACGATTGAAAGGACCGAGCTTCCTGAATCACTACTTAACCCCCCGGCGGATCTCCAGCACGATTCCAGTGGCGTGGCCGAGGGATCGCGCGATGAGGCCATTGAAAACGCCGAGTATCAGTACCTGACCGCTTTACTGGAGAGGCATGAGGGGAATATCTCCCAGGCCGCGCAGCAGGCCGGTCTGTCGCGTCAGGGGCTGCATAAACTGCTGAACAAACACAATATTTCTGCAGCTGATTTTCGCTCGTAAAAAATCAGGCAGCGTGAGTGTCTCTCCCAGTGACTGTCAACACGAGGCGACACCTGTCAGTCTCCGTTCACACCCTGTGGCTGCGTTATCTGAACTACTGACTCAGTTAAACCGGGTAGTGTATAGACCATTGGATGTCGAATTGATGTCGCCGTTACAGAACTGACCCTGATGTAACGTACTGGTCTGAAACTTGCTCTAAGAGACCTTGAGTCCACGCGACTGGATGATGCGAATTACCGATGGAATACGAGTATCGACTGATAGTTTTGAAGTCAGGAAAAGGAAGATGAATTTTAAACCGAAACAGATCGTAATCACCAGGAACGATTATTATAAACTCTCGCGCCTGTTAAACAGCGAGTACACCCAGGCAATTGGGAACAAGCCGTACCTGACCGGTCTACGGAGTGAACTGGAGGCTGCGGTGATTGTCGATCCTGAAGAGATCAGCCCCGATGTGGTGACGATGAATTCCAAGGTCACCCTGGTCGATCTGGATATCAATGAAGACGAGACCTATGTGCTCGTCTATCCGGACCAGGCTAATATTGCCAGCGGAAGGCTGTCGATTCTGACGCCGATTGGAACTGCTATTTTAGGCTGTAAAGCAGGGGATGTGGTGAGTGGAAACGCCAGCCGCATGCAGATTAAAGAGATTGTTTTCCAGCCGGAACGGGCGCGGGTCCCTTCCTGAACGCCCAGGCTGTTTTTGCGTTGAATTCAAAACCAGCCTGAAATGGTCAGGGCTGTCAACCGCGATTGACGAGCGCTCCCCGTCGCGTTGACAGCCCCTTTCCAAAGCAGATCACGGCTTAAGGTGTGATATCAATATGCAGCAAATCCGGGTACAGCTGTAAGGACAGCAGGAACAGGACTAAGGGTGTGATTCCCAACAGTACCAGGATCAGGATCAGCCGGATGACCATGAAAGACTCTGCC
>NZ_JAVJSQ010000042.1 GCF_040219335.1 Gimesia sp.
TTACGAACTGCTGGAACTGATCGACAGTGAAATTGAACGGATCAGTTCGATTACCCATCAGATGTATCAGCTGTATCGCCCCAGTTCTCATGATGCGACGACCTTTTCATTATCGCGTGCGATTGAGGACGTTGTCTGTCTCTCGCAACCCGCGGCTGCGAAAGCTGGTGTCACGATCGATTGCGAATCGGATCAGGAAGAGATCCAGGTGACGCTGCCTGAAGGGGAAGTCAAGCAGATCCTGTTGAACCTGATACAGAATGCGATCCAGGCATCCCCGAAAGGGAGTGCTGTTCGTTTAGAAGTGGGGGCCGGTGATGCTACTGTCAGTGTGGCGGTGATCGATCAGGGGGAGGGAATTCAGCCGAGCGATCTGCCGCAGATCTTCGATCCTTTCTTTACGACTAAAGTTGGAGATTCAAAGCAGGGGATGGGCCTGGGGTTGTCGGTGTCACGAAGTCTGATCGAGGCGATGGGAGGTACTATCGAAGTGGCCAGTCAACCGGGAGAGGGGGCTGTCTTCACGGCGAACTTCCCGGTGGCAGATCCTCCCGGGAATCGTTAACGTAAAGCGTAGCTGTCTGAGTTCCATTGATCTGATCCTGAAGTGCAACAGACGAAGAGAAGACATTCATGAGTGAAAAGCAGCCCCCGCGAATCCTGATTGCAGACGACGAACCGCTGTATCTGAAAACGACCGGGCAGTTGCTGCGCAAAGCCGGGTTTGACTGCGTTTGTGTTTCCCATGCGGGGGCCGCGATTGAAAAACTGGAAGCGGAGCCCTTCGATCTCATTCTGTCTGACCTGAATATGCCGGGCAATCTCAAGCTGGAACTGCTGCACCAGGGACGCAGTAACTGGCCGCACATTCCACTGATCGTTGTGACCGGCGTGCCTTCCATGCCCTCTGCGATTGAAAGTATCCGCCTGGGAATCACCGATTACCTGTTGAAGCCGGTGAAATATGAAGATCTGCTGGCGAGCGTCAGAAGGGCACTGGCCATTCCGAGTCGTGTTTTCCAGCGGAGCGAGAGCATCACCGCCCGCGAACAGAGTGAATTAGCGAAACGGTTTCCGAATATCGTCGGGGCGAGCGCTCCGTTGATGGAAATTCTGGATATTGTCGATCGCATCGCTGAGACCGATGTGAATGTGTTGATTACCGGAGAGAGTGGGACCGGAAAAGAGGTGGTCGCGCAGACGATTCACGAGCACAGTCTGCGCAGTAAGGAAAACTTTCAGATCATTGATTGCACGGCGATTCCGGAATCCCTGTTCGAATCGGTGCTGTTTGGTCATGTGAAAGGGGCCTTTACCGGCGCGGTGAACGACCAGGAAGGCTTGCTGAAACTGGCCGACAAGGGAACCGCATTCTTTGATGAAATCGGTGAGTTGCCGGCTGCGTCGCAGTCCAAGCTGTTACGGGCGATTCAGGAATCGCGTTTTACGCCTGTGGGAAAAAGTCAGGCTGTGCAGATCGATACGCGATTCGTCTGTGCGACCAATCGGAACCTGGAAGCGGAAGTGAGTGCCGGTCGATTTCGCGGCGATCTGTATTATCGGCTGGGAGTGATTCATATTGAACTGCCTCCCCTGCGTGATCGGGAAGATGACGTCATCTTACTGGCCGAACATTTTCTGAAACAGACGCTGAAAAAAAGTGGTCGCGAGTTGCAGTTTGCCCCGGAGACCCTGGAGTCTCTGCGGGAATATTCCTGGCCGGGCAATATTCGGGAGTTGAAGAATGTGATCGAACGTGCCGTCGCATTGACGCGTGGGGAGACGATTGAAAAGACCGAGCTTCCTGAATCACTACTCAATCCGCCGGCGGATCTCCAGCACGATTCCACTGGCGTGGCTGAGGGCTCACGTGATGAGGCCATTGAAAACGCCGAGTATCAGTACCTGACTGCTTTACTGGAAAAGCATGAGGGGAATATCTCACAGGCAGCACAGCAGGCTGGTCTCTCGCGTCAGGGGCTGCATAAGCTGCTGAACAAGCACAATATTTCTGCGGCAGATTTTCGCTCGTAAAATTTACGGGCGGCGTGGGTCCCTTTCTTAGAGACTGTCAACCCGGGGCGACACCTGTCAGCCCCCGTTCACACCTCTCAGTCCCGTTTTTCGGAACTGCCGACACTGGTAAATCGGGCAGTGTATAGATCAATCGATGTCGAATTGGCGCCGCCTGTACGTAACCGATTGCCGCTGTCAGGTACTGGCCTGAAACTTGCTCTAAGAGATCTACAGTCCACGCGACTGGATGACGCGAATTATTGATGGAATACGAGTATCGACTGATTGATTTGAAGTCAGGAAAAGGAAGATGAATTTTAAACAGAAACAGATCGTAATCACCCGGAACGATTATTATAAACTCTCGCGACTGTTAAACAGCGAGTACACCCAGGCAATTGGGAACAAGCCGTACCTGACCGGTTTACGGAGTGAGCTGGAGGCTGCGGCCATTGTCGATCCTGAAGAGATCAGCCCCGATGTGGTGACGATGAATTCCAAGGTCACCCTGGTCGATCTGGATATCAATGAAGATGAGACCTATGTGCTCGTCTATCCGGACCAGGCTAATATCGCCAGCGGAAGGTTGTCGATTCTGACGCCGATTGGGACTGCTATATTAGGCTGTAAAACAGGCGATGTGGTGAGTGGAAACGCCAGCCGCATGCAGATTAAAGAGATTGTTTTTCAGCCGGAACGGGCGCGGGTCCCTTCCTGAATGCCCTGGCTGTTTTTACGTTGAATTCACAAACAGCCTGAAATGGTAAGGGCTGTCAACCGCGTTTGACGAGCGCTCCCCGTCGCGTTGACAGCCCTTTCCCCAAGCAGATCACGGCTTAAGGTGTGATATCAATATGCAGCAAATCCGGGTACAGCTGTAAGGACAGCAGGAACAGGACTAAGGGTGTGATTCCCAACAGTACCAGGATCAGGATCAGCCGGATGACCATGAAAGACTCTGCC
>NZ_JAVJSQ010000043.1 GCF_040219335.1 Gimesia sp.
GATCCAGCCACTGATGAATATTTCCATCGCCAATGGCTCGCACGGATATCTGCCAACACCCGAGCAGCACCGCCTCGGTGGCTACGAAACCTGGATCGGCGTGAACAAGGTACAACTCGATGCTTCCGAGAAGATGGTTGATGCCTTGATAGAGATGCTCGGCAGTCTGAATGCCAAGGATCGGTAAGTCGAGTTTGCTCGCAATTTTGCAAGCGTAATTAATACCTTCCGGGTTTCAGTTCTCTTCCCGCCCGCCACTATAAATAGAAACCCTGCTATTTATCTCGACATTCCCTACCAATTCGCGCGAGTTTTCGCCCTTGGAAAAAGTCCAGTCCCTTACCCCTGGTGAATCTGAGCCTGGCAGGGAAATTGATCCCGAAGATGGCGGACTATCCGCCCTCGGCTTCGCAGCACTCTGGGGAAACTACAAAGTATTCACCTTGAAACAGATCAAGGTCAGGCCCGATCATCCTGCGGTCTACGAACTATTGAGATATGCCGAGAGAGATGAAGGTTACGACCTGATCCATGATCTGCTCAAACAGGGGATGAATCCGAACGAGCAGGACAATGGAGGCTGTTTTGCTATCCAATCCTTGCTGGTTTCATTGGACTCATGCATGTTCATGAGATACAGCTCCCGGGACGATCACGGCCGGAAATATGATACAGAGACTGCACGTAACAAGCTTAAGCTAATTCATCTGCTGGCGAAGTACAACGGGAAATGGATACCTGCCGAGACTGGCGAGATCACAGAAGCTCGCCGGTCACTATTGAAAATGACTGCTGACTACACCGTGGAATTTGCCTGGATCATGTCAAAGTACCAAGCATGCTCGAAATCGGACATCAAGACTCTGCTAAGAACTCCCACGATCAAAAAACATACCAAGGACCACCGCCAGCAGCTGGATGAACTGATCGATCAACTCAGTACTGAGTAGCCCCCCTGAGATAGCACCAATTACTTGGTTCCCTTGAGAACCAGGCTTACCTTCCAGGATTCACTATCCAAGATTTTTCACCAGCCATTTGAAGTCTGCCGACTGGACTAGATACTCATTACGATTTACGTCCATAATCAGCCGGGATTTCCCCCCAGTCTTCTGTATTCCACTTCAGGACCGGATTGAGGTTAGTTTGTCGTGTTAACCAGAGAACTGCCCTAGTGATTCGCTGGTAAACTCGGGGGGATATCTTCTGACCTCTGGCACTTTTTGAGTTGATACGGAGACTCTTCAGCCAACTAATCGCCGTCTGGCTGTCGCTGTAGACAGGGCAGTCAATCCCCTTCCGCTTCAGTAGCTGAAGGCCACGCACGATTGCCAGGAATTCACCGATATTGTTACTCCCGCTAAAGATTGGCTCGACTCGAAAGGCTTCGCTTTTTTTATGCAACCATACGCCCTGGTACTCCATGATCCGCTTTTTATCATTCCAGGCAGCGTCCACACATAAACCCTCTGCGGGTATATCGAATTCATCCTCATTGACTCGGTCCTCAATACGCTGGCATAACTCTCCTCTCAGCCGGGCTACTCTCTGCCACCAGCGAGCATAAGCCAGTAGCCAGATAAACTTCAAAGTCTCCGAGTCAGGAATTTCATCAAAGCCACATTCTGAGGCGATCCGCTGAATCTTCTGAGTTACATGCCATCTATTCTCGTGACGAAAGCAGGGCCCCAGTTGGTCAAGCCAGCCTTCAACGATAGAGATCGCAAGAAGTGGAGAATCAGGTTTTTCATGAGCCCTCTCCAGACTTTCCCGCAGTGAAGACCATGAGCTTTCGTCAATTTTCGTGATCAAGGTCTTCATAGGGTACTGCACAGAGTACCCTAGCCACCTGGCTGACTTCTCCCGTCGTAAATCAATCATGGATTTAGAGCGACCACGCTTCAATGGAAGCCCTGCCCTCTTCAATAAATCTGACAGCCTATCCCAGGACTCACGGGCTTGCTTCTGGGTGCGACATATTAGCAAGATATCATCTGCGTAACAGATGATTTTTGTGTCTGCCAAACCAGGTTTCTGTTTCCATCTTCGGACAACATCATGGTACAGATACAAATTCAATAACAGTGGGCTCAGAGGAGCCCCTTGCGGTATCCCCTTTTTACGATTGTCAAGACGGACAAACTTACTGATCAGCTCCACTAATTCAGGGGAAGGTACATCTTTGTCTACGATTTGCATCAACCGTTTACGTGGTACGTTATCAAATGCATCTTTGATGTCCTCGGTTATCAACACAAAGCTTGAAACTTCGACCATCATTTTTTGAGCAAGAGCCAAAGCATCAATGCGATCATGGCCTGGCCTAAAGCCCAGGATTGTTTTCCCAAACTGGGGGGCGAGAAGAGGCTGTAAAATTTCACAGATCGCCCGCTGAACAACCCGATCCTCAATGTTCAGCAAAGCGATACTCCGCTGCCCACGACCTGGATCGTAACGATCCTTGGGAATACTTATCCTCTTTACTGGTCCTGGCTGATATGTACCCGCTTTTAATCTACCCTCTATTGCAGCCAGGAAATCCCATACTTCGTGGTCATAGAAGTCGCTGTACCTTCTTCCGTTGAGACCTGGTGCCTGCCCGCCGTTTACTGCTAACCACCGCCATTCCCTCCACAGCAAACGTGGGTCAGCAGCCCACTGAGGAAGATAATCTTTTATAGCATTGATCGCACCACGCCCCTCTTGTCCCGCTTTTTCCAGTCGGGCTTTGATTCTGTGATAGAACTGGTCTTTGCTCCCGACATGGTATCTCAAACTCCAGGCAGATAACTGGCCTGGATGTCGTTTCTTAAATGAGTTTGCATACATTCATTCTACCTCGTTAAAAAAAGAGATGGCTTCACATCCTATGTTGCCATCTCTCCAGCATTACGCTGAAAAATCAGTAGCTGCAGGCGAAGCCGCATATTGGGGTAAAATCATTAGGATTCATCGTCGCCTTCGTATGAACCTTTCGGAGCACACATAGACTTAGAAGAGAGACCTTAAATGTTCTGGTAGCCTTAAGGTAGTGACCATATAGGATGATCGCGTCCCTCTGGCTTCCCCAGTAGTAGCGAACGCCCAGCACACCTGTAGTGGTCATAGAAGTCTCGTAAAGATCCTTCTCTACGAGTCTCCAGACGAGCTCAGGCTTCAGGTTATCTTTAACGTCCCCCCAGTTGCGTGGGACGGTCCTAGAATCCAAAGAACCACCGAGTTCTAGAGACGGGTTACTATCGGATGAAACAGTGGTTTTCACCGGACAGCGGTTGCTCTTCAGGGTGGAGCTGAAGAGCGTGAGGGTAAAACACGAGTTTGCGCGACGTAGGATCATGGCGATGCCTCCTGTGCGACGGATCTCTTCGTGGTTTTACCTTGGGTTGAGGAGAGCCCGGGGCCCGACTGTTTCCAGCCGCGTTCCGCGTATCCCCTCCTTCTATCACGGACGTCTTCCACTGCGATCTTGTCAATCCCGTCGGCCAGCTCAATGATGATGAGTGTCGGAGTTTGATTTGGTCGAGTTTCTGACTCCCCAATAGTAGATCGTAGAGCACCGATGCCTTGTCCACCTGCAGCGTAGATAAGAACATCTGCATCAATGCCATTTAGCGCAGCCTGAGTGGTTGTGATAATTAACCTCTCAGGACAGTCACTTTGTGTATTATCATCGTTACCAGTTCCGTTGCACTTCAATTCCCAGCCAGGTAAACGTTTCTGGAGTTCAAGACCGGCTGCGCGGGATTCCACGAGGACAACAACCTGGGGCGAACTAGAGTTAGTAAAATGGGGCTTTCCCTGATGAAAAGGCACCCCGTATTTTTTCAGTTTTTTGTGGTTATCAGTGACAAATGCCCGCGCGATACCAGCGATATAATCATTGCGGCGATCATTATTCCAATAGTTATCCTGCTTCCACTCGATACAGCGTTCTTTGAACCCCGAAACTGGGGTGGAAGGTGGTTTCTGCCAGAGAACCTGAACTGCGGTTTCGCGTGACACATTGGAGTGGATTATTTTACCTGATACTGCTTCCAGTAGCAGTCTTTCAGGAGGACAGAGAGAGAGACTTGGCAATACGAAGCTGTAACAGCGATAAGGATGATTTCGAAAGATACCCATTGATCCGAAAAACCCCTTCTTCACAGCTTTCGCAGGATCAGGTAGCAGAATGATATCCCAGTCTTTATTATCACACCCACCAATCAAAGCACCACAAGTGAATAAGATGCGTGAAGGCTTGGCAGGCCAGTATTCCGACGGCTTAACACTGGCATCGAGTTCAGGGTCCTCAAGCCTGAGTTTGTTACACAAATTATCTGCGTCCACTGTTCTAGAAAGCCGTATCAATATTTTCGCTTTGGGAAATGTGTGAGCTATTTCAAGTATGCGTTGGACGACCTCATCACGCGTATTGACTTCAATCTGACCAATTGGGTTGTTTTTTAAAGCAAGTAGAAACTCTCGCTCACTCCCAGAGGAATTTTTCAAGAGACCCTGCCGCAACTTATGCTGTGCTGGAAAGCGACGATGTTCGATCACCTCAACTTTAACACCTGACTGCTCGAGGCGATCCACTATGGCCGGTATGAGTCCGGTAAGAACGATGGTCTGCCTAGATAGGCACTCTTGCCATATTCGAACATCTCTGGAACGCACAGGAATCCTCCCGTTGCCCTCGCTACTGAACTCTTTCGCTGGAAACTCAATAATGTCTTTAAGCAGACTTCTGCGAATTGAGGGAGCCAACCTGGATATTCCATGGTTAACATGGACTACTCCTGTTTGCGACATCTGTCTCTTCCTTACGCTACAACCAGACTTCAAAACTACTTTTTAAATCTTCAATCAACTCCTAGAGCACACACCGTCAACTCGACAGTACAACCGCCTGCTTTAAAGCGTCAAGTCCAATATTCACTTGAAACCCCTTAGGGGGCGGATGGTGCAATGAAACCCGGCAAATAACCCCAGGAAAGGCCACATAAATGATAAATGATACAATTAACTCGAAACGTCAGATCAAATTCCACATCACGGCAGATGAGCACCGGATCATCAGACTGGCAGCAGCACTCAGGGATACAACGATGGCTGAGTTCTGCCGTGATGTGGTGCTGAGGGAATCCCAGGATGTAACGAAGAACATCAAGCTCCCCAGGAGAAACAGTAACGTGGGTAAGAGTACTCACTGACATGATGCACTATTCAAGACCACGACGTCACTCTTCAGGGCGATCAGGCCAATGTACTCGTTCGTCTGGGACGTCAACAACACACTGAAATAACCGGACGACGTGATCGATATTCTGCTCTCAAATATCCCCCATTCGGGGGTAATGACGACCTCTACAAACTGACAACGTCTGGTTCGAAGAATTCGCATGTCGTATAATGTGGGCTTGTTTAATCACCGCACCTAAAAAGTGCTTTTTAAATCTGACATCAGACTTAGAAGGGAGTCTAAGATGATTCTGACAAACGCCACAGTCAAAGGTAATCCGTTTACCCCTCTCTCCTGGAGATGGGAAGCTGCAGAACAGCTACTCAGACAATCAGACCGCAACCTAGATCCTCATTACCAGGTAACCAGGGATGCTTTAGCCTACCTCAAAACCGGAGACAGACTGAAATACCCCGAGATCCATACTGCCCACCAGATATTTGAGGAAGATCGTCTTCGTCGCGCAGAACTGGAGTCGAGGATTCTGGTCGGACAGTCTGACTTGGAAATTGCTGAGTACTGTAATCTCACTCCTGAAGTGGTTCAGGTTTATGCCGATCTGTTCTTCTGCGTGCGTGACTTCCCGGGAGCTTTCTACTGGCAGTTGAAGCATGCTGTTGGTAGGCCACATTTTTACGGATATCAAGACCACAACCTGCGACAGATGTGGAACTGGTTCGGTCTGACGGGGCAACAGAAAGTATTGAACTGGGTCATCCAGTCCTACTACGCTGAGCTTAAACCAGGTGATGAGCCCACTCTGAGTGTTTATTTACGTCCGTCTTCGTGCGTGGATCGGAGAATACAGGGCAAAATAGCTATGCAAATTTTTTCTGACTTCCAGCCAATAGACAGGTTGGAACAGGAGTTTGCCTACTACTACCTGCTGACCCAGGCGCTACCCACACAAAAAGAAAGAGACGAGTCACTCCAAGAGTACAAAAATGACAGGATCGATTATGCTTACAAGTTTTTGAAAGGCCAGATTAAGAGGCAGCCCCCTCAACGAAAACGTCGTAATACAGCCCCGGTTTCTCCAGACATCGAGATCAGTAAGATCCAGAACAGGCTGCGATCCCTGGAGGCCTGTTCCAGTTAGAACCTATCCTGCCCTTTTTTGCTAGTTGATTCTGGGGAACAGGTAAAAACGTAGTGCAACATCATGGAGGATCATATTGAGTTGGGACAAGAAGAGAGGCAAATGCCAGTATTACTATCAGAGCCAACGCGTTAACGGCAAACCAGTCAAAATCTACGTGGGCTCAGGAAGAAAGGGAGCCGAAGCGGAGCGACAGGACCAGGAACGGCGTCTGCAACGTCAGAGTGACGAGCAACACTGGGAGACCATCCTGTATCAGGTCGACCAGGCAACTCGTTATACGACGGAAGTAGCTTCCCTCGGGACGCTGCTGCATAAAGCACTGCTAATTTCCTGTGGCTACTATCTCCACAAAGGACATGAATGGAGGAGACGTAAAACATCATGACGGAGCAAACAAAACTACCCAGTAAAGCCGAGCAAGAGGATTTGAATTTGGTCATCAAGAAAGCCAACGCAGGGGACCGGAAGGCTCTCAGCAAACTCCGGAAATTTCTTGATCAACAGCCTCAGATCTGGAATGAGGTTGGTGACATCGCCAAAATTGCAGAGACAGCCTGGATCAAGTTGATCGCCAAAGGTGATACTCTGGCGCAGGAGTCGCTTAAGAGAAAACTGGCTGCACTCAACCAGGAGATCCTAGGTGACACGGACCATATCTTTGACCAGATGCTGGCAGACGTAATTCGAGCGACCTGGCTGGAAATGCACTACCTGATGAGTGTTGACGCTGACGCCACCAGCAGAACTGCTGGCCAGAGTGCATTGATGATGAAACGCCTGGAATCGGCACAACGCAGGCACCTAACAGCAATCAAGCAGTATTGCCAGATCAAGAAACTGTTGCCCGGTGAAAACCGTCAGCCCGATCTCAGGATTTTCAAGCCGCGACAGGATTACGCGTAGAGGGTCTGCGCGGAACCAGCGTTCGCTACTGAAAAACGACTCGACAGGAACCGATTCGCGGTCTCTAGCAGCAGGCAGAAGAAAAACGGAGACAAAATCACTACCCGTTCGACACGTCGTGACGCAATGTTAAGTCAGGGAACGATTCAGGTCATGGTAAAGCCCTCCCGCTTCGTCTGCACGAGGTGGTCCTGGCATCCACGCAGCCTGGTAGACAATCCCCCCTCGCAAAAAAGGCTGGCCCCTTTTGGGCGGGCACGGTGAGTCGCACGAGGGCGTGAATAAGCAGGATGAGTCTACCCAAGCCGTTCGGCAGAGCAAACAGCAACATCCGCACGCGGTTCAAGCAGGCAGGGACGTGGCAGAGACGAACGCCAGCGATGTCGGGAAGCTCTTCGCTCTCGAAGCCGGCGGCGGAATTGCGCTGGGCTTTGTGCTGGGGCAGCGCTGCTGGCAAGGTTCCTGTCTGTTGGCACGGTGGTGACCATCTTGAAGAAGGCGACCGGCCGGGAATTCACGCCGCACGCGATCAAGATCATGACCTGGGGCGGCTAGCGCGGCGGGATCAGTGTTGCACTCGCCCTATCGCTCACGGAAGAGATCCACGCCCACCAATCGCAGTACGACAACGTCGGCGAACTCGTCCTGACCATGACCTACGTCGTCGTCGCCTTCCCGATCCTTGTCGGCGGGCTGAACATAGGGCCGATGCTGAGTCGGCTCGGTCTCGCGGGACAGGGTAAACCAGACGCCCCATAACTACTGACAGCGACCTGCTCCCGGGGTTCACTTCGACTCAACACCCAATTCAACGTGGGAAGTCAGCCGCCCAGAGTAGCTCCAGAATCCAAAATAAAACACGGTCAAGTTCCCAACAAATCAGCCACTGAGAAGTCATGATATTCAAGTATGGCAACCTCGCTGTTATACATCTCTCATGCCTTGCCAGCGGAATGGTCAAAATAGTTTCTGCATTTAGGACAAGTGACGGCAAGTTCCTCTTTGACCTTCGGAAGCCTGAGTTTTTGCCCGCAGGTAGGGCACGGAAGGATTTCATATTCGTGGCCAGATCCTGTGGGCTGTTTATTTACGGTACTAGACGTGAACGAATCTGAAGAAAAATTACCAGTCAGAATATTGTTTAGTAACTGGTGGAGGGAAGCCCCAACCCATGCACCGACTACGATCGGGATGCCAGCAATGATGAGCTTCATTAATTTGTGCATCTTGTATGAGAAGATTTTGTCCCAAAATCCGTTGCCCGGTTCCTGAAGAATCGATACTCTGTAGATAGCTTGATATAAATCGCTACAGACCAGCATCGCCAGGATAGCTCCTGCCACGCAGAATACAGTCCCGGAATAACTGCCTTCGATCTTCGGCATTGAAAAGTCCCCGAATATCTTTTCCGAACTGTACTTCGCACGCTTAACGTCGATAACGAGGCCGTCCATCCGCTTCTCGAAATCGGACCATTTTTGCGGATATTGTCGAGCCGCAGCTCGGGCGGACGCGGTTTCCTGGCGCCACTCCTCTGCACACTGGTCATCAAGCGGGGTCTCTAATAGTAGATCATACTCCCTTCGGAGTACTGGATCGCCTAAGATGGCATATGCCTCATTACATTGGACCATCCGTGCGTGATCACCACCGCGATCAGGATGGTTCTTTATCGCCGCCTGTTTATACGCCTTCTTGATTTCATCTTGGGATGCCTGCGGTGAAACACCAAGAATGGAATAATAGTTTTCAGTCATCCGTTGCTCCCAAGGTAGAACCAGTAATTAGCCGTTGCCGACGATACTAGAATCACTCCGCAAACGTAGTTGAGCTAGCAGTATGCATGATCGAAAAAGAGTTAGTAGTTTGGCAGGTGTTGCTGGTTGCTGCGTTGTCCTGGAATGTGCCTGCAGATAGTTCCACAGTCTGAGTCTGGCGAATGGAAATCGTTCTTTCTTCTTAAATCGCCTCCAGCTTGACGTTCATTGTATTACCAACCAATTGCAGAAAACTGGACACCATATTTTTCAGTAAGCTTGGACCTTACTTGCGAACTTCTTTGATTCCAGACGTAAGACAAATTGTTGAAAACGTCGTTAGACCTTGCATCATTTTCGGCTAAAGTCCCCGAAATATCAGCCAAGCCTCCAATAATATTTCCGCTATATCCATTCACGAATGTCCTGACAAACAATTGCTGTTCTTGTACAGAGTATTCCTGACAGAGCCTCACAACGCTTCTCAATGATCGTGCCGCTTCCAATCCCCATTCCACAGCTAACGGGTCAACATTTTCAGTCGGCAGCTGTTCTATACGTGTCGCGTACATATTGAAATATTCCATCATTTCTTTTCGGTTCTGAATACGATGCCCTCCTGAATCGAGGCATTTCGGTACCGCATTCCAGTATTTTAACGTAGCCGTCTTGGCTGGACCTGACGAGTTGTCAGGTAGAACCCTGTTATAAACTACGAATGCAACGAAAACACAAATCAATGCCGGGATGAAAGCATCATATCCTTCCCCCCCCTTTTGAACTTTTTCTATCGCTGTGCGCCCCAGGAAGAAGCTTCCAAGTCCAAGTGAAATAATGGCAATCCATCCCACGCCCCAAAGAAAATTACTCCATCCGAAGAACCATATGAGACCGACAAGTACTGCAAACAGAATTACCAGTCCCCGCAGAAGGTCTGACTCATCAGTTTCACCATTTTTCTGTGATTCACCATTATCAGTCGAATAGGGTCCTTCTTTAGGGTTACCGCTTGCAATCTTCCATTTAGAGTTGGGATTTCCTGGTTGCATATTTGATCGCTCCTGCCTGAAGGAAAGTAGTTATTCAGCGATCGTTCCTTCCAGCAATCAGTCAGGTATACCTGGTACTATGCGCATGAAAAAGGACGCTGAACCACGACCGCTCCAGACAACCCCCGCCAAGGGGCACCAAAGAACAGCACATGGCCAGCGCCCCATACGGGGCGCGGCTCAAGGGCTGCTTCTTTGGTAATATGAGCCGAAGCTCAAGTGGCGGTATTTGTCTGGAAGCAGACTTGACGCTCACGCGTCGCTCAAGTTGTTTTCATAAAGTCGGTGAAAACCGACATTCTCTCCTATCATGTTCAACTACGATGATTTCTGTAGATTGTTTTCTACGCCCATAGATCCTATACATATAGTCCTTCAATTTCAATAAGCACCATCCACTAGATGTTTACCAATATACATCTGGCCTGAAACTCTTGATCCAAATCACATTCTCAGCTTGGGGAACCGGGCTACAATGCGTATATTAAACAAATCAACAGTCGGGGCATCTGGAAAGTTGGAACCGGCATGTTTTTTTGAAGCCTGACAGCTGTCCGGAAACAAATTGACCAGTGGTGGCTTCCCTCTAGCAAAACCGGCCACACAGCGTACTGGAAACCTGCTCTTGGAGAAGCTCGTAGAAAATACTGCCCTGACGTACCTGGGATGGATTTGCCTTCGATTTCTAACATTCCAACTGTCACCGGGTTGAAAACAAGATTCATTTCAAGTGATAGATAAGTGGTTATGTCAAAAAAATGTCATGAATTCGGGTGCCATTTGGCGGCAGCAAAGACAGAGTCTGGCCAAATCCATTTTTGTGAGCAGCATGCACGTGAGCGAGGATATCAACTCTTACGTTGCCCGAAATGCGGATTTATGGACTGGATGCGGGGAGACCATGAGAATATATGTGGGATCTGTTTGGCGGAAAGTGGCCAGGACGTCCCACTTGAAGTGGTTACCGGATCGTTGCCAACGGTCCGGGGGGCGAGAGTCACACCAAGAACATTCTTGGGCTGGAAATATGCGAGGTCTAAAAGAGATTTTGTTGAAGGAGAGGTTTTACTCGTTGCAACTCATCCCCGGAATTCTGCAGCAAAAAACTCGTCGGCCCGTACCTGGCAAGTGGAGTCAGTTCTGGTCTGTTATGAGAAAGGTGGTGAGGTTCCAGCACTGAAACGACACGATGGAAATTACTGTGAATTCAAATGGAATGAAGTAGCCTGGTACATTAATTTGAAAGATCTACAGCCAACTTTGCATTCACTTCCCGTCCCCAATTCTTCCGCTCCCTGAAGAATGACCGAGATTGATTTCAAGCAAAACGGCATGTATTGAGTAGGCCGAAAGTGGGTTATGGAAGATTTCAAGGTTGCATCCATAAGCCAATTAGGTCACCCAGCGTCTCGTTTTGCCCCGAAGGTTTTTCTGTACCGAATAAAGTAAGGCAATCTCAGATCGCATCCGCCCTTCCCTCAATTTCCAACCGGCAGGCCCTCTGAAAATCCCTGGATGGTCTGTTTAAAAATATGTATCAAACTAACTCCCTGAGCATCCTGTGACGATATTTGTATATGTGGTCTCCTGCTCTAAACGAATTTCAGGAGAATCATTGAGCGCTGACACTACGGCTTCGACGACCTAAGCGAACTCTTCCCGTAGTGAATAAAAGCGTCCGTTACTTTCTGTCACGGACGCTTTTATTGTATCATCTTGAAGAGCATCCCCGCACTATGATGATCAGCCAGCAATATGAGCTTTGCCCTTCAGAAGTCTCGGCACTCTATCCCCACCCCAGATAACACGAAGTTATATGTACTTCGTCCAATTGAAGCCCGAAATCACTAAACAGCTGATAACCTCTCTTGGTTGAGACACTTCGCAGGGTTTGTTCCCAGGTACACAGCACGACCAGGACCCCGATCTTCCCCGACCTAAGCGTCGCAAAGGATATATACAAAAGGAACCCAGATGAGGACTTTGTAGCTGCATTCCCCTGTTATCCTCAATCAGCTACTGAAAGCCCCCTATGGTTTCATGGCGTCCCAAGCCCCCCTTAGGATCATTTTTAGCTTAGAAATGCCCTGAGCCCCTCTCAGGTGGCCTAGAATCGAGGCCATTTATCATGTCCGGGGTCTAAGATCCTCAGAATGTATCGCTACACAGCTTGCACACAGCAGGACGTATACATACAACCCTATCTCGCTTCGTGTATACTGAGGCTCGACAGGGCGCGGGAAATCACGCTCAACGGCTGATAAATCCCCCCCACACCTTAGCGGTTAACTTGTGGGTATCCCGAATGTGAGTCCGTGCTGAATTTTACCTGGTAACGCGATGGTGGTGGATTGTGGAGATTGTTCCTATCGGAGCTCCGCTGGTTACACTCGGGGGATCTTGACAGGGATTTCGACTTGATCAGGCAATGCCGCGCGTACGTTCTTCCCTGGCTTTGCTTTCTCCTATGGATCGCGATTGTCTCAGGCCGCTTAGCGGCGGCTGTGAGCGGCGGCTAAGCTTTGGTTCTCCTGGACGATGAGCATCCGACAGAGCGTGTGCAGATTTCGCCCCAGAATGCCCATTTGCAGGTAGAGTTCAAAGCCGTTCTCAGAACGGTCGCGACATCACTTCATCGCGTTATGCCCCTCGCCGATTTTGTCGCAAATGGCTTAAGCTATTCGTCGGACGAATTCGGTGCGTGGACATCCCGCCGGCTACTTCCACGACTGGGCTTATTCCTTGGGCAGCAGTAAGAATGATCGGAAGCGGACTGATCAGCGATCGCACCGCAACCTATAGTTGCACGCATCCTGGATCTCCAAAGCCTTACTCGCCAGTGCTCGCATCTCTTCATCGGCACGCACGATTACGGTGAAAGATTTTTGTCCTTGTTCTGACATTTAAAAACCACTTTCTAAATCTAACGCAGGCTACCTCGAAACGAGAGATAGCGCATGCTTTTGGTAGCTTCCAGGCACTCAACCAGCCGATCAGGCTCTACTTTAAACATGGAAGCCGGATAAGGCACGGTCTTCACGACCAGGTTCACCAGTTGAGACTTCTTTACGTGCGGGAAATACTCCGGGTGACAGGCCGCCTCCAGCTGGTTTTCGTAGGGGCTTCCCAGTAAAACGATGCCTGACCGCCAGGAGAGCCACTTTCCCGCTTCAGGTCGAGGACGCACGAACGTAAACACGAATGACCCATTAACGAGCACTCCCTGCTTTTGCAGCGCATCCAGTTCGGACAGCCTGAGACCAGTTGCGAGGCTGTGCGCCTCCTGCAGACTGTCAACAACGGTCGGCTTCCAGAACGCGAGCACACCCCCGCCAGTGCTCAACTGGTTCTTGGCGGGGAACATCACTGGCAGCAGGTGGTTCCAGACCTTGAACGTGTAATGCCTGCCCCAGCAGAACGGGCAGACCTTATAAAGCCTGCATCCGTAAGATCGCTGGTCCGTAACAACGCTGACTGGAGGACAGTTACGACCAAATACGAAACTCTTACGCGCTGGTTCGTAACCAGCCTCTCGCAGTTTAGGTAACAAAATCTGTCGCCAGCGTTTCTGCAACAACTCGATACACTTCTTCGGTTGCTTGTGAAACTTCTTTGAAACGCTGGGCATCACGACGCTTCGCCAGTAGGCCTGATCGCCGTAGCCGTTTTTAACTTCCAGAATTTTGTACTGCTTGTCCTTCGCCATTCGATTCCCCCTTTAACGGCAACGCAGCTACCGGATACTCGTCCACCCCGTCCTCTTCCCGCGATCCGACAAACACACGCAGATCGCCCGCACAGATATCGAGTACGATCAGCTGATCTGAACCCTCAATCTCAACGAGACCTCCGTGTCGATCGGAAGTGACGGTCATTTGATGCTTTTCATGTGTGTCTGCGTCTTCTACTTCGAACTGATAAGCAAGTTCTGACATAATTACCTCCATAGAAACAAAAGATGTTTATATAGCATAGAAACATCTCTCTAAAACCCATTAAAACCTATATAAACATCTTTTTCAACGCACATAGAAACAAAAGATGTTTATATAGCATAGAATCATCTCTAGTTGTTGATATATAATTACCTAAAGGTAATACAGTCTTACTTCGCTACGCTTACGCTTCGCTCGTAAGACTTAGAAAAATACCTAACTCTTCTTCTTCATCTGCTTACGAGAAAGACTCCATTCAGGATGAGGAACCTTCAGGCGATCCAGATGATCAATACACTCACTTAAAGTCATCTCCCCAAAGTTAGGAATCTTCATCAACTCCTCCTGAGTCATCTGAGCCAACTCCCCGATCGTGGCGACCTTGTTTGTCTCAAGACAGTTAACAGTGCGCACACTCATTCCCGAATCTCCAAGGGCCGATCCGAGCAGGGCATCCAGGCGCTCGATTAGTTACCTCTCCAAAATCACAGCAACGACTTCCGGGGCGCTCTTCAAAAAAGCAATCTGCTTCTTCACAGACAACTACCCGATCTGCTCGTCGTGGTTTCATGTTTGTGAGATTAGATTCCACACAGGACTCTCCAAGACACATGAGGCCGATCGGAGCGATGCCCGCACGAACGGTGATACCAGCTTCACCGTTTTGCGACGCTAAATCCTCTTTCAGGTCTCTGAAATAACATCGCGATCTGAGATGGATATCCCCAGGCAGTGTGGTAATGAGTCTCCCGTAACTACACGCGTGCAAGCTGATCACAGAGTGAATCTAAACGCTGTGCGATCTCC